>NZ_JBHUCD010000001.1:418070-441787 GCF_042786555.1 Paenarthrobacter sp. NPDC056912 | reverse complement strand
CACGGGGGTGCGCAGCAATCCAGCATAAATCAACCAATTGAAAAACAATCGGTATCAACAAACTTGGCACACTATTGAGTTCTCAAACAACAGACACTACCGGCACCACCCACACCCCCACAGGGTCCAGGATCGCTCCGGAGCAACTTTTCAAACTTACCGGCTAGCTCCCTCCGAGTCAAATCGGCAAGCGTGACTTGATTTTTCCTTGCGGTTTCTTGTCAGCTTGCGATCTCTACTCGAGGAGCAGCGCGGGTACTAACTATACCCCTACTCCGCCGAGATGGCAAAGTCGGCAATCCAGGGCCGCCCCTGCTGCCCATAAAACCCCGGAAACAAAGGGAAGAGGGCCCGGAAGCCAAGGCTCCGAGCCCTCCAACCCAACGGCGGTTTACTTAGCCAACGCGAACCACGACGCTCCGAGCGGCGGAAGTGTGACGGTCAACGCGGCAGGCTGACCATCGGTCCCCGGCGTCGAAGCCCTCAAGGTTCCGGTATTGACCACACCCGAACCGCCGTACGTTTCGGCATCGGTGTTCAAGACTTCCGTCCAGTCCCCCGCGGCCGGTACGCCCAGGATGTAGTCCTTGTGCGGACCGCCCGAGAAGTTCACGGCGCACACCAGCGGATTGCCGTCATGGTCCCAACGGATGAAGGTCAGGACGTTGTGGTCGGCGTCCCCACCGTTGATCCACTGGAAGCCACCGGCCTCGTTGTCCCGGACATGAAGGGCCGGCGTGGACGAGTACAGCTCGTTGAGATCCTTGACCAGCAATTGAAGTCCGCGGTGGGCCGGGATGTCGGCAAGGAACCAGTCGAGTCCGTACTGTTCCGACCATTCGGCTTCCTGGCCGAACTCGCTGCCCATGAAGATGAGCTGCTTACCGGGGTGCGCCCATTGGTAAGCGAAGAAAGCGCGGAGGTTGGCCAGCTGTTGCCAGCGGTCACCGGGCATTTTGCGAAGCATGGAGCCCTTGCCATGAACTACCTCGTCGTGGCTGATGGGCAGAAGGAAGTTCTCGGTAAACGCGTAGACCATGGAGAACGTGACGGTTCCGTGGTGCCACTTGCGGTTGATGGGGTCTTCGGAAATGTACTTGAGCGAGTCATGCATCCAGCCCATGTTCCACTTGAGCCCAAAGCCCAACCCGCCGTGGTTGGTGGGTGCTGTGACACCGGGGAAGGCCGTGGATTCCTCAGCGATGATGATGGCGCCGGGGTGGGATTTGTAGACAGTGGCGTTGACCTCCTGCATGAAGGAAATCGCCTCAAGGTTTTCGCGGCCGCCAAACTTGTTCGGGCGCCACTGGCCTTCCTCGCGGGAATAGTCCAGGTAGATCATGGAGGCCACAGCGTCCACACGGAGGCCATCGATGTGGAATTCGTCCAGCCAGTAAAGTGCATTGGCCACCAGGAAGTTCCGGACCTCGCTGCGTCCGAAGTCGAAGATCAAAGTTCCCCAGTCGGGGTGTTCGCCGAGTGCCGGATCGGAGTGCTCGTAGAGCGGCTCACCGTCGAAGCGGGCCAGCGCCCAGGCGTCCTTGGGGAAGTGCGCGGGAACCCAGTCCAGCAGGACGCCGATTCCTGCCTGGTGCAGGGAATCCACCAGGAACCGGAACTCGTCCGGGTGGCCGAAACGCGAGGTCGGCGCGAAGTATGACGTGACCTGGTAACCCCACGAACCACCAAACGGGTGCTCAGCGACCGGCATGAACTCAACGTGGGTAAAGCCAAGCCATTTCACGTATTCAACGAGTTCCTTGGCCAGCTCCTTGTAGCCCAGGCCCAGCCGCCAGGAGCCCAAGTGCACTTCGTAGACGCTCATGGGTGAATTGTGCGGATCCTTGAGGGCCCGGGCAGCCATCCATTCCGCGTCCTTGAAGCGGTAGCTGGGATCGACTACCCGCGAGGCCGTCAGAGGCGGAACCTCGGTACCGAAAGCCATGGGGTCGGCCTTTTCCACCCACTCACCATGCTTGGAGAGGATCTCGTATTTGTAGCACGCCCCTGCTACAACCCCCGGAATGAAAATCTCCCACACTCCGGACGAACCCAATGAGCGCAATCCGTGGGCACGGCCGTCCCAGCCGTTGAAGTCTCCCTTGACCCGGACAGCCTGGGCATTCGGAGCCCAGACGGCGAAGGAGACACCGTCCACCTCGCTCAACGCGGAGCGGTAGTGCTGGACGTGGGCTCCCAGGACATCCCAGAGCCGCTCATGCCGGCCTTCGCCGATCAGGTGCAGGTCCACCTCACCCACGGTAGGCAGGTAGTGGTAAGGGTCATCGATGGTGACGGGTTCGGCGTCGTACACCACTTCCAAACGGTAGTCCGGCACGTGGCCGGCCTGCAGCGGCTCCAGGACAACCGTCCACACACCGTCGGCCTCGTGGATCATGGGGGTGCTGCCCGCCTCCGTCACCACCGCCACGGACGTGGCAAGATGCTTCACCGTGCGGATGGTGACGTGGCCGTGATCGTCCAGATGGGCGCCAAGCACCGAGTGCGGCGCATGGTAGGCACCGGCTGCCACGCGGGCCAAGGTCTCGGAGTCCACATGCAGTGGTTCTCGGGGCCGTTCGGTGCGTGCAGAGCCAGTCATGTCATTACCTTCCGCTGTAGCTGCCGCATGCTTGCCGCGGCTTGTGTTGTCGAGGATTTTGCGCGCTGCGTTGACCGGTATGGACAACCAGTCCGGCCGGTTCCTCAGCTCGTAAACCACCTCATATAAGGCCTTGTCCAGCCACAATGCCACAAAGAGCGGCGAGCGGCGGTCAATGGTCCCGGGGGTGACGTCGCTGTACCCCTCCAAGAATGCGGCCGCGCAGTCATCCACCCAGGTTTCGGGCACGATTGCGGCGGCGTTTTCGCGTGTGGCGGCCCCGGCGGCGTAGTCAAAGGAGCGCAGCATCCCCGTAACGTCGCGGAGCGGAAGATCGGGAGTGTTGCGCTCATCAATGGTCCGCAGTGGCTCACCCTCGAAGTCGAGGATGGCCCATCGGCCCGGCTGGCCCCCGATGTCCGGGACCCAGAGGATCTGGCCCAGGTGAAGATCGCCGTGGACACGCTGCAGCTGCCCGACGTCCTGCGGATCGAGGGTGGCCAACAGCTCCTGGAGGTTGTCGTCATAAGGCCCGACGGCGGTAGCGGCCTCAGCCCAGGACTGGCGGACCCGCCGGGCTACAGTCGCGATGATGTCGGGACCTTGTTCCTGTCCGTCCAGGGTTCCAAAGGTCTCCACGAGCCTGGCGTGGACCGTGGCCGTGGCGGCACCGAGCCCGTGGGCCTCTTCGGTGAAGTCCCTGCCTGACGCAGCCGCGTCCACGGCCAGGCGCCAAGCATCCAGGCCACCTGCCAGGAACTCATGGGCCACCGTCAGCTCACCAGCGGCAGGCGCATCCGGCGCTTGCCCATCCCACGAACCGGTAATCCAACCGAGCGTCGCGGGAACCTCGCTGGTCCCGGCCGCGGTCAGGGCCGCCCCGAGTTCCACCTCCGGGTTCTTGCCGTCCGCGAGCACCCTGAAGATCTTCACGATCGCCGGGGAACTGCCGTCGTCGACGATGACCGAAGTGTTGGACTGTTCGCTGGAGAGGACCTTGACCGTGTCGGTGGTTTCCGGAAGCTTGACGCGGCCACGGGTCAGGTGCCCTTGGGCCAGGCCCTGTGCCACGGTGTCTTCGCGTCTCATGAGTTCCAGCCAGGCGGCGATAAACCGGGGGTCATAAACGGCGTCGTACACCAGCCGTTGGCCGCGAACGGGATCAGAGAACTCCCCCAGCAGCGCCCCGGGCGCGTCCGGCAGGGGCTGGCTCCGGTAGCTCAACGGAACCTGCACCACGTCAGTCCGCGGACCGCCGTCGGCCGTCCGGTACGTCACCGCCAACAGGACGATCTCCAGCCGCGCGCTGTCCTCAGCATCCGGGAGGACGAAGCCGCCCACACGTTCCAGCGAAAAATCGGGGCTCTTGACCGGGAACCAGCGCTTGCCTGGAAGCCAGGCCCTGAGAAGTCCTTCTATGGAGGGGTTCAAGTTTTCCTTGCTCATCTCATCCTTTGGACGTCACCACGGGAATCGCCTGGGTAAAAGGCGACGATGGATTGGAAAAAGCCGAGCGGAGCCGCAGCCAGTAGAAGCTGTGGCTGCCCAGCATCACAGTCAGATGACCGTTGTCGCCGACGGCCGGAAACGGCTGGCCGCCGAAAATGTCGCGCAGGCCGCGGCCCGCGAACTCAGGAAGGTCCAATGTTGCGGCCACGGGGTGCTGGGAGAGGTTGAAGACGCACAGGATGGTTTCCGCGTCTTCACCTTCCACGTTGCCTGCCGGCAGCTCACGCACGTACGCGAGGACCACTTCATGGTCCGATTCGATGTGGCGGAAACTGCCCAGTCCGAACACCGGATGGTTCTTTCGGACGCTCAGGATCTGCCGGGTCCACCGCAGGAGCGATCCCGAGTGGGCAGACTCGGCCTCAACGTTGGCCATGCCGTAGTTGTAGACCAGGGACTGGATGACCGGTAGGTAGAGCTTGCCGGGATCCGCCGCGGAGAAACCCGCATTGCGGTCGGGGCTCCACTGCATCGGAGTACGTACGGCGTCGCGGTCATCTAGCCAGATGTTGTCCCCCATGCCGATCTCGTCCCCGTAGTACAGGAACGGGCTGCCCGGCAATGAAAGCAGCAACGCGTTGATGAGCTCGATCTCCGAGCGGGAGTTGTCCAGCAACGGAGCCAGCCTGCGCCGGATGCCGATGTTGGCCCGCATGCGAGGATCGGGCGCATACCAGCCGAGCATGGCGGCACGTTCTTCGG
This sequence comes from Paenarthrobacter sp. NPDC056912, assembly GCF_042786555.1. Taxonomy (NCBI): domain Bacteria; kingdom Bacillati; phylum Actinomycetota; class Actinomycetes; order Micrococcales; family Micrococcaceae; genus Paenarthrobacter; species Paenarthrobacter sp. NPDC056912. The sequence continues at coordinate 436,974 of NZ_JBHUCD010000001.1, read as the reverse complement.
CCGGCACCATCTCGAGGGTCAGTTCATCGTGGTTCCGCAAGAACGTCCCCCACTGCGCACCTTTGGGGATCTCCGGGGTGTCCCGCAGGGCCTCGATGATGGGGGCGGCCTTCTGGTCCCTCAGGGCGTAATACAGCCGCGGCATGATCGGGAAGTGGAAGGCCATGTGGCATTCCGGGGCTTCTTCAGTGCCGAAGTACTCCACTACTTCATGCGGAGGCTGGTTGGCTTCGGCAATGATCACGCGGCCGGGATAGTTCGCATCCACCATCCGGCGAAGGTCCTGAAGGAACGCGTGCGTTGCCGGCAGGTTTTCGCAATTGGTGCCGTCTTCTTCAAAGAGGTAGGGAATGGCGTCCGCCCGGAAGCCGTCGATCCCCTGGTCCAGCCAGAACCGGATGACATCGTAGAGGGCCTCGATGACCTTGGGGTTCTCGAAATTCAGGTCCGGTTGGTGGCTGAAGAAGCGGTGCCAGAAGAACTGGCGGCGAATCGGGTCAAACGTCCAGTTGGATTCCTCGGTGTCCACGAAGATGATGCGGGCGTCCTGGTATTTCTCGTCCGTATCGCTCCACACGTAGAAATCACCGTAGGGACCTGTGGGGTCCTTACGGGATTCCTGGAACCACGGGTGCTGGTCCGAGGTGTGGTTCAACGGGAGGTCGATAATCACCCGGACACCCCTCGCGTGGGCCTCCGCCACCAGCCGCTTGAAGTCGCTGATAGTGCCGAACTCATCCAACACGGACGTGTAGTCCGCGATGTCGTAGCCGCCATCGCGCAACGGCGAATGGAAGAACGGCGGCAACCAGAGGCAATCGACGCCCAACCACTGCAGGTAGTCCAGTTTGTCGATCAATCCATGGAAGTCGCCGGAACCATCCCCGTTGGCATCCGCAAAGGCCCGCACCAGTACCTCATAGAAGACTGCCTTGCGGTACCAGTGCGGATCGTGCTGGAGACCGGGGGCGTTCAACTCGAAGGTGTTCTTCGGGGTGAAGTACTGGCTGGGATTTTGCGGAGAAAAACTCACTAAGGCTGCCTCCGGATGCTCAGGATGTGCGCGGGCTCAACGTGGGCATCCAGCCGGACGTAGTTGTGCTCGCCCCACTCCCAGCTTTGGCCGCTGATCAAATCATCAACCCGGAACCGTCCATCCTGGTTGAAGTCCGCCGGGTCCAATTGCAGAGCCGCCAGGTCCAGCGAAACGGTGCTTTCGCGGGTGCTGTGCGGATCAACGTTGACCACGATGACCAAGGTGTCCTTGGTGCCGTCCGGCAACGTCTTGTGCTTGGAGTAGACGATCGTGGCGTCATCGGTGCTGCGGTGCAGCGTCAGGTTCTGCAGGTCGCCCAAGGCCACGTGGTTCTTGCGGATGGTGTTGAGCCTGGTGATGTACGGCGCCAGGGTGTGCCCGGATTCGGCCGCCCCTTCCCAGTCCCGGGCCTTGTACTCGTACTTCTCATTGTCGATGTACTCCTCTGCACCCGGACGGGCCACGTGCTCGAACAACTCATACCCGGCGTAGACGCCCCACAGCGGGCTGGCCGTCGCGGCCAGTGCGGCGCGGATGCGGAACGCCGCCGGGCCGCCGTACTGGAGGTACTCGGTGAGGATGTCAGGAGTGTTGACGAAGAAGTTCGGCCGGAAGTACGCCGGGCTGTCGTGGCTGACTTCGTGGAAGTACTCCTCCAGCTCGGTCTTGGTGTTCCGCCAGGTGAAGTACGTGTAGGACTGCTGGAAGCCTGCACGGCCCAGGGCGTGCATCATGGGCGGCCGGGTGAAGGCTTCGGCCAGGAAAACAACCTCGGGGTTCTTCTTGTTGATTTTTCCGATCAGCCATTCCCAGAACCACACGGGTTTGGTGTGGGGATTGTCCACGCGGAAGATCTTGACGCCGTGGCTGATCCACAACTGAACGATCCGCAGGATTTCCTTGGAAAGGCCGGTCGGATCATTGTCGAAGTTCAGGGGGTAAATGTCCTGGTATTTCTTCGGCGGGTTTTCCGCATAGGCAATGGAACCGTCCACGCGTGTGGTGAACCATTCGGGGTTGCTGGCAACCCAGGGGTGGTCCGGAGCTGCCTGCAGGGCAAGGTCCAAAGCCACTTCGAGTCCCAGCTCGGCGGCCCGCGCCACAAAAGCGTCAAAGTCCTCGAACGTGCCCAGTTCCGGGTGGATGGCGTCGTGGCCACCGTCCTTGGAACCGATGGCCCACGGCGAACCCGGGTCCTGCGGTCCCGGCGTCAACGTGTTGTTGCGGCCCTTGCGGTGCTGGAAACCGATCGGGTGGATGGGCGGCAGGTAGATGACGTCGAAGCCCATCTCCGCAACGGCGTCGAGCCTGTTGGCTGCTGTGCGGAAATTGCCGGACGTCCACACGCCCGTGGCGTGGTCCACCACAGCGCCCTCGGAGCGCGGGAAGAACTCGTACCAGGAACCGCGGCCGGCGAGGTCGCGCTCCACCTGCAGCGGGAAACGTTCGGAGACGGTCACCAGTTCGCGGATGGGAACACGTCCGACGGCGGCCAGCACCTCGGGGCTGAAGCCGGCGCCGAGACGCTCCTCGGCAGTTTTGCTGGTATCGGCCAGCACGACGGAAGCGGCACGCAAGGTGCGCTTGTCCGCACCGGTCCGGCCGGCGTCGTCGGCTGCTCCGCCAAGGAGGGCAGCGCCTTCGGCGAGCATCAGTTCCACGTCAATGCCGGCCCCCACCTTCACCTCGGCATTGTGGTGCCAGGTGCCGTAACGGTCGTGCCAGGCCTCGATAACGAAAGACCAAGCGCCGGTACCGCTAGGCGTGATCAGGCCTTCCCAGCGGTCAAGGCCTTTCCACTGCTCTCCTTGGGCCGGCGCGAGGCGAACGCGCTGGCGTTCCCTGCCCCTCGGGTCGAGCAGTACGGCGGAGACGCCCAGCTGGTCATGGCCTTCCCGGAACACCGTGGCGGCGACGGCGAGATCCTCGCCGGGCAACGCCTTCGCCGGGAAGCGGCCACCCTCAACCACCGGCTGGACGGCCGTGATAGGGAACCGGCCGAAACGAAGTCCGTCGGTGATGTCCGTTTTCGTTTTGGATTTCAGAGCGGTGATGGTTCGCGAGGTATTCGTCACAAGCACGACGTTAGCGACAAAAATCACAGAATGCTAAGCACACGACCTTTCTCCTCGACGCAAGATGTCTTTTACCTAAAAGAAACCCAAAGCGGTTCCGACTGCCATGTCAGTCCGTTAGTGTGGCGCTCGTGAAGGCTATTCGAAGGTTTACAGTCCGTACCGTCCTCCCCGAGCCCATCCGGCCTTTGGCCCGTCTGGCGACCAATTTGCGCTGGTCCTGGCACCGGCCCACCCGGGAACTTTTCGCGAGCCTGAACCCGGCTCTGTGGGAGGCATCGCAGCACGATCCCATAGCCCTTCTGGGCTCGATCAGCCGCGAGCAACTCCAGGACCTGGCCAACGACGGGGACGTCGTGGAGCGGGTGCAGCACGCCGCGGCCGATCTTGACCGGTACCTCAGCGAACCGCGCTGGTACCAGGGCCTCGGCGACGACGCACCGGCCACCATCGCGTACTTCTCCCCCGAATTCGGTATCACCGAGGTCCTCCCGCAGTACTCCGGCGGGCTGGGCATCCTCGCCGGTGACCACCTCAAAGCCGCCTCGGACCTGGGCGTGCCCCTGATCGGCGTCGGACTCCTCTACCAGGCCGGCTACTTCAAGCAATCCCTGTCCCGGGACGCCTGGCAGCAGGAAACCTACCCCGTCCTGGACCCCGACGGGCTCCCCCTGACCCTGCTGCGCCACCCGGCCAACGACGGTGTACCCGGCAAACCCGTGCAGATCTCCTTGCCGCTGCCCAACGGCCGCGAACTGCACGCGCACGTCTGGCGTGCCGACGTCGGACGCGTCCCGCTGCTGCTGCTGGACTCCAACGTCCCCTCCAACGACGAAGCCGCGCGCGGCATCACCGACCGCCTCTACGGCGGCGGCGGCGACCACCGCCTTCAGCAGGAACTGCTCCTGGGCATGGGCGGCGTCAAAGCCCTGCGCGTCTACCAGGAACTCACCGGCACCCCCGCCCCCGAGGTCTTCCACACCAACGAAGGCCACGCCGGATTCCTGGGCATCGAACGCATCCAGGAAGCCATGTCCCACCCCGAGCACCCCCTCAGCTGGGACGAAGCCCTCGCCGCCGGTCGCGCGTCCACCGTTTTCACCACCCACACCCCCGTCCCGGCCGGCATCGACCGTTTCGAGACCGTGCAGATCAAACACTTCTTCGACGCCGGCCTCGCCCCCGCCGTGCCGACGGACCGGATCCTGGAACTCGGCCGCGAAAACTACGACGGCGGCAACCCCTCCGTGTTCAACATGGCCGTGATGGGCCTGCGCCTGGCCCAACGCGCCAACGGCGTGGCCAAACTCCACGGCGTGGTCTCCCGCGAAATGTTCGCCGGGCTCTGGCCAGGATTCGACCACTCCGAAATCCCCATCACCTCCGTCACCAACGGCGTCCACGTCCCCACCTGGGTAGACCCCCGGATCTCTTCCCTGGCCCGGAACCAATTCGGCGCGGAAGCCGAAGCGCTCGGACGCTGGGACCTGGCCTACAACGTCAGCGACGACGACGTCTGGGCACTGCGCCGGGAACTGCGCGCCCAACTCATCGAGGACGTCCGCCGCCGGCTCCGCGCCTCCTGGAAGAAACGCGGCGCCGCCGACGCCGAACTCGCCTGGACCGACTCCGTGCTTGACCCGGACGTGCTCACGATCGGCTTCGCCCGGCGCGTGCCCACCTACAAACGCCTCACCCTCATGCTGCGCGACCCCGCACGGTTGAAGGCGCTGCTCCTGGATCCCAAGCACCCCATCCAGCTGGTCATCGCCGGCAAATCACACCCCGCCGACGACGCCGGCAAGAAAATGATCCAGGACCTGGTCCGCTTCACCGACGACCCCGAAGTCCGGCACCGGATCGTGTTCCTGCCCAACTACGACATCGCCATGGCACGGACCCTGTTCCCCGGCTGCGACGTCTGGCTCAACAACCCTCTGCGCCCCCTCGAAGCCTGCGGCACCTCCGGCATGAAAGCGGCCATCAACGGCTCCCTGAACCTGTCCGTCCTGGACGGCTGGTGGGACGAAATGTTCGACGGCGAAAACGGCTGGGCCATCCCCACCGCGAACAACAACGCCACACCCGAGGAACGCGACGACATCGAAGCATCAGCACTCTACGAACTCCTCGAAACCCAGGTAGCACCCCGCTTCTACGGCACCACCGTCGCCCAAGGAGCCGGAGCAGCAGGACCCTCCGAATCAAGCCGCGAAACCGTGCCCACCCACTGGGTATCCATGATCAAACACACCCTCGCGCACCTCGGCCCGGCCGTTTCGGCAGAACGCATGCTCCACGACTACGTCAACAACCTCTACCGCCCCGCCGCCATCTCCGGACGCCGCGCCACAGCCGAATCCTTCAAAGAAGCCAAAGAACTCGCCGCCTGGACCACCAAAGTCCGCAACGCCTGGCCCCAGGTTGTGGTCGAACACGTCGACTCCGTCGGCGTCTCCGAAGAACCCCAAGTAGGCGACACCCTCCAAGTCAACGCCTACATCGCCCTCAACAACCTCACCCCCGACGACGTCTCCGTGGAAGTCGCCTTCGGCCGCGCCGAAGAAACAGACGAACTCGAAGACATCGTGGTAGCCGAACTCGACTCCCTCGAAGACCTCGGCAACGGACGCCACCTCTTCAACGGCTCCCTCGTCATCAACCGCTCCGGCTCCTTCGGCTACACCGTCCGCGTGTTCCCCAAACACAGCGCACTAGCCTCAAAAGCCGAACTCGGATTGATCGCAAACGCCTAACCCATAGGACGTTGCTGGCCCGCTTTTCCGTTGTTGCTCAACGACGGAAAAGCGGGCCAGCGACGTTTAATTCTCTAATTCTCGAAGACTGCGATGACCGCGAGGTCGCGGCCGGCGTAGCGCTCGGCGTCTTGCAGGATTTCGCACACGACGCCGAACGAACGGTCCGTGCGGTAGGCCGCGGGGACTTGCCAGATCATGGTGACCGGGCTGCCTTCGTCCTCCGAGAGCGCATCCGCGTAGTCGTGCAATGAGTCGTTCAAGGCGTCCAGGTTCACGCCGTAGTACTCGGGGAAATCGAGCACCTGGCCGAAGACCTCCAGGACTGCCTGCTTGGTGGTTGCGGGCGGGACCATTACGGTCCTGCGGCCGGCGTCGGCTACTTGTTCCTTCAGTTCCTCAAGTGTCCAGGTGTCTGCGGAATAGATCTTCATGGGCTCCTACTTGCCTTCGACGATGAACTTGAACGACTCGTAATGGTCCGCGGTGTAGTACTTGGCGGTGTCCTTGCCGACGATGATCCGGCGGGCACCCCGGTCCGATTCTCCCGGAGTCGGCACCGTGTACTCCTTGTAGAAGCCACTGGTTTTCTTGGGCAGCAGCCCCTCAAAGTTGCCGAAGTTCACGCCGTCCCGATCATAGGGATACGGCCCGCCTTTCGCGATCAAGGCAAGCGTCTGCCGGGCTTCCTTGGGCAGTTGCGAGGCGTTGATGGTGGGCAGCACCGAGGGGTTCGCAACGGCCGGTGCCGTCGACGCGGTGCCAGGTTCCGGCGTCGTGGTTGTGGTGCTTGAAGGGGCCGTCAGCGAGACCCCGCTGACCATGGCGGCCACCAGCACGACGACGGCAATCACCAAACCGGCGAAGGCCAGCAGCTTGTTGCGGCTGCGGTTCATGCGGCGAACTCCTAGGTGCGGTAAATGTTGATGGTGTTGGCTTGCAGGATATCCCGCTCCCCGGACGCCACCAACGCACCCTTCCGGCGATCGTGCAGCACCGAAGTGGTGAAGCGAAGTTCAAACATTCGCTTGCCGACGCCCCTTTCGCTCAAAATCTCCGGCAGCACCATCTTCACGTCCTGGTTGCTGCCGTTGACCACTATCAGGCCCCTGATCTCGCTGTCCTCATGGCCCATCAGCAACTGGACAGACCGCACATTGGGATCGTTCCAGCGCGCAGGTGTCATTCGCTGGCCCTTGTCATCGAACCACTGCAGGGTGGAATCGTCCGCCTTGCCCGGGAAACTCTCCGGCTGCTGTCCGAGGAACCATCGCCGGAGCCTTACCAGCTCGCGGGTGGTCCTGAACATGGCGTTGGCTTCCGAGGTCCGGCTCCAATCCAGCCACGCGGTGGGGTTGTCCTGGCAGTACGCGTTGTTGTTGCCCTGCTGGGTACGCCCAAGTTCGTCGCCGGCCGTGATCATGGGGACGCCGATGGACAGCAGCAATGTGGCCATGAGGTTCCGGATGGACAGCGAGCGGGCAGCCACGATCGCCTCGTCCTCGCTGCGGCCCTCGAAGCCATGGTTGTAGCTTCGGTTATCCCCGTGGCCGTCGCGGTTCTGCTCGCCGTTGGCCTCGTTGTGTTTGCGGTCGTAGCTCACAAGGTCCTTGAGCGTGAAGCCGTCGTGCGCCGTGATGAAGTTGACCGATGCCAGTCGGGTGCGTCCGGACGATGCGAACAGGTTGGCCGAACCCGCCATAAGCTCAGCCAACGACGCCACCGATCCGCCTTGGCCACCGGCCTCAATGGCTGCCCGGTCGGATAGCCAAAAGCGCCGGACGCCGTCGCGGAAGTGATCATTCCAGTCCGACCAGCCCTGCGGGAAGCGGCCTGTTTGCCACCCTCCATAGCCCACATCCCACGGCTCAGCGATGAGCTTCACCGCTGACAGGACCGGGTCCTCGGCGATGGCCTGCAGGAAGGGGTGCCGGGGGTCGAATTGATTGCCGGCATCCCGGCTCAAGGTCACGGCAAGATCGAAGCGGAAGCCGTCCACGTGGAAGTCGTTGACCCAGTAGCGCAGTGAATCCAGCGCCAGGTCAACTACCACGGGGTCGCTGAAGTCCAAGGTGTTGCCGCATCCAGTGGTGTCCAGGTAGCGGCCGTGGGCATCATGACGGTAATAGCGCTTCTCCGCCAGGCCACGAAAACTCAACGCAGGCGTGTCCGGGCCTGCCTCTGCGGTGTGGTTGTAGACCACGTCCAAGATGACCTCGATGCCGGCGGCGTGCAGCAGCTTGATCATGCCCTTGAGCTCGTCCTGCACAGCGTGCGGTCCCGCGTTGCGGGCAGCTTCCGTAGCGTAATCCGAGTGCGGGGCGAAGAAGGCAGCCGTGTTGTATCCCCAGTAGTTGGTCATGCCAAGGTCCTGGAGGTGTGCCTCATCGAGGTGGAAATGGATGGGCAGCAGCTGGACAGCGGTAATGCCGAGCTCGGTGAGGTGCTGGATCATCACCGGGTGCGCCATGCCCGCATAGGTTCCGCGGAGGTGTTCGGGGATGTCCGGGTGCAGCATTGTCTGACCGCGGACATGGGCCTCATAGATCACCGAGGTCCGCAAAGGCGTGCGTGGGGGCCGGTCGTCGCCCCAGTCGAAGCCCGTGTCCACATGGACACTCGTAAGGAACTCGCCCCGCTGGTCCACCGCGCGGCCGTAAGGATCCAGCAGCAGGGACTGTTCGCCGTCGTCCTCAACATCCAAAGCCGGGACGGGCAGCTGGAGGCGGTCTTCCTGCGGTGCTGCACGGAAACCGTAGCGGGTGCCCGGCGGCATCCCACTGACCAGGCCGAAATGAACGCCGTCCTCGGTGTTAGGAAGCGTGTAGGTCCGCCACGAATCGCCGGGCGCCTGATAGGCGACTTCGACCCGTTCCAGGTCCGGTGCGAACACGGCAACGTTCACTTGGTTGTTCTCCGCGCCGCCGGCATCAAAAAGCCCGGGCTGGGGCGTGCTCAGTCCGAGGGGCCGGGGCCGCGACGCGTCGACGGCAGCTGCTGTGTCCAAAATAGGCATAACCATTGCTTGCAAGTTTAGTTCCACGCCCAGTATGTGCCGTGCCGGCCGCTCATGTGACGACGCACAGGCCAGTATTTTCATTTGTTGCACACAGGGGGCGAAATTTCATGGCCCGCTCACGTGCTGCAATGCTGCCGCTGGGGCTCCAGGTCCGGCTTTTGCTGCTCCGAATGTGTCGCGGCCGCTGTGCGCTGGGCGCGGGCTTGCCATACTGGGACGGACACAACTGGAGGTTCAATCGTGCGCGTGGCACTCGCCCAAGTCATCACAGGCCGGGATCTGGCCGACAATTTGCGGCTTCTCGAGGAGTACGCCCGCCGGGCCAAGGACGGCGGCGCGGAGCTGGTGGTTTTTCCCGAAGCGATGATGCGCGCGTTCGGAAACTCCCTGCTGGACATCGCCGAGCCCCTTGACGGCCCATGGGCCACGCGGGTGCGTGAACTTGCCAAGGAATTGCAGCTGATCATCGTGGCAGGAATGTTCACACCCGGGGCGGCTTCGGAATCCGGCTCGCTCCGGGTCCGGAACACGCTCCTGGCCACCGGGCCGGGCGTGGAGACGAGCTATGACAAGATCCACCTTTTTGATGCGTTCGGCTTCGCGGAGTCGGACACCGTGGAAGCCGGTACAGACCCCGTAACGTTCGACGCCGGTGGCCTCACCTTTGGCCTGGCCACCTGCTACGACATCCGCTTCCCGGCACTGTTCACGGCCAACGCGCAACGGGGAGCTGTGGTCAACATCGTCTCGGCTTCCTGGGGATCCGGTCCGGGCAAGGCCGATCAGTGGCAGCTCCTGGCTCGCGCCCGCGCCGTGGACACCACCACGTTCGTGCTCGCCTGCGGCCAAGGGGATCCGGCCACCCAAGGTGTCGAAGCCAAAGGCGCTGCGCCTACGGGTGTGGGGCACTCCGCCGTCGTATCCCCGTTCGGGCAGGTCCTTGAGGCCTTGGAGGGTGAGCCGGGCCTGATCTTCGCCGAGCTCGATCCCGCAGTCGTGGATGACGCACGCCAAAAACTCCCCGTCCTGGCCAACCGCCGCGACTTCTAGCCGCCTTCTGCCGACGCTCTCTCACATCCCGACGTGTCCACCCGAGCGCTCTTTCACATCCCGACACGTCCACCCGAACGCTCTTTCACATCCCGACTCTTCAAGCGCCGCCGCCCGCTAAGGCCAAGCGCCGACGTCGTGCGCTTCTGGAAATGACAAACGCTCCCCCACCAACTGAAGGTGAGAGAGCGTCCGCCAAAAACCGTCGGAAAGTGATAGAGCGTTGGAAAGGGCGGCGGCCGCGACAGCGACCCCCGCCCTTCGCACGACTTACTTGGCTGCGCGCTGCCTCGACACTTCGTACAGCGAGATGCCGACGGCCATGGATGCATTGAGCGACTCCATGGCGGAATCGATCGGAATCGAGACGATCTGGTCGCAGTTTTCGCGGACCAGACGGCTGAGGCCCTTGCCTTCGGAGCCGACCACGATGCAGACAGGTTCCGTGGCCACGGTGAGGTCGGGCAGTGAAACATCGCCGTCGCCGTCCAGGCCGAGCACGTAGATGCCCATGTTCTTGAACTGCTTCAGCGCGTTGTTGAGGTTCGACGCGCGGGCCACCGGAACGCGGACTGCGGCACCGGCGCTGGTCTTCCAAGCGGACGCAGTAACGCCGACGCTGCGGCGTTCGGGAACGATCACGCCGTGACCGCTGAATGCGGACACGGAGCGGATGATCGCACCAAGGTTGCGGGGGTCGGTGATGCCGTCCAACGCGACGAAAATCGGGGCGTTGGAAACGTGACCCTTCTTCCACTTGTCCAGCGTTGCTTCGGCGAGGTCGTAGGCGTCCTCGTACTCGTACGGCGGGATCTGGAGGACGAGGCCCTGGTGGACGGCGTCCTCGGTCATGCGGTCCAGCTCAGGCTTGCCGGTTTCGAGCAACGGGATGCCGCGCTCAGCTGCGAGCTTGAGGGATTCCTTGACGCGGTCGTCCATTTCGATGCGGATGGCCACGTGCAGGGCCTTGGCAGGGATGCCTGCGCGAAGGGCTTCGACCACGGAGTTGCGGCCGGTGACCAGTTCTTCGGTTGCACGGCCCTTGGGGCCCGAACGCGCGCCGGCGCCGCCGGGGCGGGTTCCCGGTCCGCGCTTGGCAGCTGAACGCTCCGCCAACTGCTTGTTCTTGTACGCCTTGTGGTAGGTGCGCTCCTCCGCCTTGGGCGTGGGACCCTTACCTTCCAGGGCTTTGCGGCCGTGGCCACCGGTTCCGGTGGTGGGGCCCTTCTTCTGCTTGACCGACCGGCGACCATTGTTGGCCATGAGATTCCATCCTTGATTTTGTGAGTAAGTCTGGAATCAAGTCTACTGACCCGATGCAATTCGGCCGCAGCGCCGGTTTGTCAGTCGCGTTTGAGGCTCCAGGTGGCGCCTTCCGCACCATCTTCGACGACGACGCCCGCGGCCGCCAGGGTGTCCCGGATGGCGTCGGAAGCTGCCCAGTCCTTGTTGGCCCTGGCCTTAGCCCGGGCTTCGAGCTGCGCTTCCACGAGTACCTCCAGTGCCGCATGCTCACGGCCTTGGACTGCCTCGGGACGTTTCACCGAATCCAGGCCCAGGACCTCGGTCATGGACACCACGCTGTACAGGGCAGCCTTGGCGGCTTCGAGATCGTTCGCGGCCAGTGCAGTGTTTCCCGCCCGTACGGTCTCGTGCAGCACGCCCAAGGCCTGCGGGACGTTGAGGTCGTCGTCCATCGCGGCAATGAAGGCTGCGGGCATGTTCGCTTGCGGGGCGACATCGGCAACTGACCGGCCGTTGACCTTTGCAGTGGCCTTGGAAATGAAGCCGTCAATGCGCTCCACGGCAGCCGCGGCTTCCTGGAGGGATGTGGGCCTGTAGTCCAGCACGGAACGGTAGTGCGCTTGGCCGAGGTAGTAGCGGACCACGCGGGGTGAAGCGAGGTCCAGCATTTCAGCAGGACTGACCGTGTTGCCGATGGACTTGGACATTTTCTCGCCCTGGTACGTGACCATGCCGTTGTGCATCCAGAAATTGGCGAACTCGTCCCCCGCTGCCTGGGATTGCGCCATCTCGTTCTCATGGTGCGGGAAACGGAGGTCCAGTCCCCCACCGTGGATATCGAACCGCGGACCCAGGTACTTGGTGACCATGGCGGAGCATTCGAGGTGCCAACCCGGCCGGCCGGCACCCCAAGGTGATGCCCAGCTGGCCGATTCTGGTTCGCCTTCTTTGAAACCCTTCCAGAGCGCAAAGTCGCGCGGATCGCGCTTGCCCCGCGGGTCGGCGTCGGTGGCTCCCTGCATGTCGTCGATATTCTGGCGCGTCAGCGAGCCGTATTTGCTCCAGGAACGGACATCGAAGTAGACGTCGCCGGACTCGTCCGGGGCCGGGTAGGCGTGGCCGCGGTCGATCAGTCGCTGGATAAGCTCATGCATTTCCGGGATGTGGCCGGTGGCGCGGGGCTCATAAGTTGGCCGGCGAACGCCCAGGGACTCGTAGGCATTCTCGAATTCCTGCTCGTAGCGGTACGCCAAGGCCCACCACTCTTCGGCTTGGAGCGCCGTCGGCTCAGCATCCCAGTCCGGCCCGAAGGACTGCGCGGACTTGGCCAGGATCTTGTCGTCAATGTCCGTGACGTTGCGGACCACGGTGACGCGGAGCCCGCGGAATTCGAGCCAGCGCGTCAGTTGGTCAAAGGCGATGGCCGACCTGACGTGCCCTACGTGCGGCATTCCTTGGACAGTGGCCCCGCAGTAGTACACGCTGGCCTTGCCTTCTTCGAGGGGAACGAAGTCGCGGACTTCGGCGGAGGCGGTGTCATAGAAGCGCAGGGTCACCGCTCCAGATTAGCCGATGAGGCGCCGTGACCTGCCTACTTGCAGTACTCGCCGATTTTGTTGAAGTGAACGGACAACTGTTGTTGCTGCTCCTGGGTGGCCGCTCCCAGCGAGGAACCGGCAGCCTTGTCCATGATCGCGGCCATCTCTTTGATGGGATCACCGATTTCCGGAGCCAGCTTGCCAGCGATCTCGTGGTAGTGCTCGGCGATCTGTTTGGACTGCTGCTGCTGGTTGCCATCGGGTTTGAAGGTGTCGTTGTTCAGGAATTCGCAACTGGCCTTTACATCCATTTTCGGCGTCCCCGCGCAACCGCCCAGCAGCAGTGCGGCGGCCAGGCCCGCGGACAGCATCACAGCGGAACGCACGACGCCGGTCCGCGGCTCAGTCATTGAACGCACCGCCGCTTGTGACAGGGTCAGCCGCGATAGGGACGGCGTACACCAGGGCGGTGGCCACAGCAGAGATTCCCTCGCCGCGGCCGGTGAAGCCCAGTCCGTCGCTGGTGGTGGCCGTGACGCTCACGGGTGCTCCTGCGGCCTCGCTCAAGACGCGTTGCGATTCCTCGCGGCGCGGCCCGAACTTGGGCCGGTTGGCGACGAACTGTACGGCGACATTGCCGATCTCAAAGCCGGCGGCGCGGACAATGCGGGCTGCCTCGCTAAGGAGCGTAACCCCGGAGGCTCCGGCATATTGGGGCCGGTCCGTGCCGAAGTGGGTGCCGAGGTCACCGATCCCGCACGCCGAGAAGAGTGCGTCGGCAGCGGCGTGCGCCACACAGTCGCCGTCGGAATGGCCCGACAGGCCCTGCTCGCCTTCCCAGAAAAGCCCTCCCAACCAGAGCGGTTGGGGGTCGCTTTCAGGCGCGAACGCGTGCACGTCTATGCCTATCCCGGTCCGCGGCAGGACCATGGCAGGAGTATCAGGAGCCATCAGCCCTCCACCCACCGGATCCCCAGCGGACCTTCCAGGAGGCCTTCGGCGATGATGAGGTCCAAGGGCGTGGTGATCTTGAGCGACTGGCTGGCGCCACGGACTGCATGGACCGGGACGCCGAGAAGCTCCACCAGCATGGCGTCGTCCGTCACGGCGGCTGATTGCTTGTCGTCAAACAGTTCAGCGGCTTCGTGTGCCCGGCGAAGGGTGCCCAGTTCAAAGCCCTGCGGTGTCTGGACCGCGCGGAGTTGTTCGCGGGGAGCCGTGCCCGTGACGACTTCCGGGGAGATGGAGGCATCCGGGCCGTTCGTGTCGGCAACGGTCTTAATGGTGTCTACTACCGGCATGGCCGGGATGACTGCCTTCGCGCCGGAGGCCAAGGACGCGGCCACGCGCTGGAAGATGCGCTCAGGGGTCAGGGCACGGGCGGCGTCATGGACCAGGACGTACTCCGTTCCGTCTTCCAAGGCAGCCAAGGCGGCGCGGACCGAATTCGCCCGGGAGGAACCGCCGTCGACCACTGTTATTTCGGGACCGCCGTCCACCAGTTCGATGGTGAACTCGGCAATGAGTTCACGGAGATCGGTGTCTCCCTTGGGTACGGCGATGCAGATTTGGCGCGCAACGTCCGACGCAACCACGCCACGGAGGGCGTGCAGGAGGATGGCTTCGCCACCCAGCGGAACCATGGCTTTGGGCATGCCGTAGCCGAGCCGTTCGCCGGAGCCGGCAGCAACCACGATGACGGCCGTAACGGCGCGCTTGGTAGGAGTACTCATGGTCACCAGAGTACTGTGACCCATCAGCAGCGTTTGGGACCCATCAGCAGCGTTTGGGACCCATCAGCAGCGTTTGCGACCCATCAGCAGCGTTTTTTGGCAAAAAGAAACCCGGCGGCGCTTTCGCACCACCGGGGCTCAATTCTTAGGAAGCCAAGACCTCGTCGAGAACGCTTGCCGCCTTCTCTTCGTCTGTCTTCTCAGCCAGGGCCAGTTCTGAAATCAGAATCTGCCGCGCCTTGGCCAGCATTCGCTTCTCACCTGCGGAAAGGCCGCGATCGTGATCACGACGCCAAAGATCGCGAACGACCTCCGCCACCTTGATGACATCGCCTGAAGCAAGCTTTTCCAGGTTTGCCTTGTAACGACGTGACCAGTTGGTAGGCTCTTCAGTGAACTCGGCGCGGAGAACGTCAAATACGTGCTCCAAGCCTTCTTTGCCCACTACGTCCCGGACCCCAACAAGGTCAACGTTCTCTGCTGGAACTTCAATGGTCAGATCACCCTGAGCCACCTTGAGCTTGAGATACATCTTCTCTTCGCCCTTGATGGTGCGCATCTTGATTTCCTCAATTTTTGCTGCACCGTGGTGAGGGTAAACTACTGTCTCGCCGACCTCAAAAACCATGTGGACTTTCCCCTTTCCCGCAGATTAGTCTATCACGATTAAGGCATACGACTGCCATCGGGCGGGCCCTCCAGCCGCGCCAATAAAGGGAAAGGGGCCTTAAACGACCTTCTCCAACCCCTTGACGCGAGCAGGGAAAGATGCTTCAAGCAAGCAACCCGCCCCGCAGATCTTCTCCGTTGGCTGCGCCACAAAGCCCTCCCGAATCCTTATTTCGACCCGTTTGCCGATAGGCTATGGCTGAAAAGTGTTCCAATGACTCTTGAGGAGTAGGTGTCGTGCGCAATACTGCGATGAACCCTGTCCAGCGCGGCAAGCTGGCAATTGCGGCGGCTGCAATCGGCGTCGGCCTTCTGTCCGTTACCGGCTGTGGCTTCGTCAACGCCCAGCAGACAACGCACCAGTACTCGGCATCCGACGGGATCAAAGCTGATCTCGGCCAGCTGCAGCTGCGCAACATGCTGATCGTTGCTTCGGGCGAAAAAGAGCCCGGCCGCGTCATCGGCGCTGTGTTCAACAAATCCAGCTCCGACGCCACCCTGACCATCAGCGGTGCAGATGGCGCCCAGACCGAAATCCCGGTCAAGGCCAACTCGGAGACGTACCTCAACGACGCCGCCGATCCCGCCATCCTCAGCACCGCGGGCACGGCCCCGGGCGGACTCGCACCGGTAACCATCCGCAGCGGTTCCGACTCTGCGCAGATCAGCATCCCCGTTGTGGACGGCACCCTCCCCGAGTACAGGAAGTACCTCCCGTCCTCGGCGAGCAGCACGGCAACGCCGTCGCCGTCCACCACTGCAACGCCCACGGAGTCTGCAGCCGCAGGCCACTAACGGCCGGGCAGTACAAGACATACAACAAAGGAAGGGTCCCGCAACTGCGGGACCCTTCCTTTGTTGTAAGTCACCTTTGTCGTAAGTTACCGCAGTGCTTACGGCTCGAATTTGTAGCCCAGTCCACGCACCGTCACGAGGTAGCGGGGCGCGGAGGGATCCGGCTCGATCTTGCTTCGCAGCCGCTTTACATGGACATCCAGGGTCTTGGTGTCGCCCACGTAGTCCGAGCCCCACACGCGGTCAATGAGTTGCCCGCGAGTCAGCACACGGCCGGAATTGCGGAGCAGCATCTCAAGGAGTTCAAACTCCTTCAGTGGCAACGACACCTGTTCGCCGTTCACGCTGACAACATGGCGCTCAATGTCCATGCGGACCGGGCCCGCCTGCACGGTTGACGTGATCAGCTCCTCAGGCTCGCCCTGCCGGCGCAGGACCGCACGAACGCGGGCCACCAGCTCCCTGGAGGAGTACGGCTTGGTGACGTAATCGTCGGCGCCCAGTTCCAGGCCCACCACCTTGTCGATTTCCGAGTCCTTGGCAGTGAGCATGATCACCGGCACGCTGGAGCGCTGGCGGAGCTGGCGGCACACTTCGGTACCAGGCGTTCCCGGCAGCTGGAGATCCAGCAGGACAAGGTCTGCACCGTTGCGGTCGAACTCCACCAAGGCGTCGCTGCCGTTATCCACTACCTCGACGTCGAATCCCTCTTTGCCCAAAAGATAGGACAGGGGGTCGCTGAAGGACTCTTCGTCCTCCACTATCAAAATCCGGCTCAAGCGCTGGCTCCTTGCTCGTGGGCGCCGCTGGCGCCCCTGGTTTGAATCAAGTGATGGGGTTCGCCGGCAGCTGCGGCCGCCGGAAGTGCGTTGGACGGAACCGCCGTGGCCGCGGGACCCGGCAGGCCGGCGTCGTCGTCCTGGCCTTCCATCTCCGGCAGGCGGATGGTGAACGTGGACCCTTGACCGGGCTGGGACCAAACGGTGACCTCGCCACCATGGTTGGACACCACGTGCTTGACGATGCTGAGGCCCAGCCCCGTGCCGCCGGTATGCCGGGAGCGCGCGGCGTCCACCCTGTAGAAGCGCTCGAAGACGCGCTCCTGGTCCTCGGGGGTGAGTCCATCGCCCTGGTCCGTGACGGAGATGGCCACGACGCCTTCCCGCGTCCGGAGACCTACGCCCACGCGGGTGTTTTCCGGCGAGTAGCGGATGGCGTTGTCGATCAGGTTTCGCAGCGCTGTCACCAGAAGATCGCGGTCACCAAAGACCTCGGACTCGGAGTGGCCACCCACCACGATCTGGATGTTCTTGCTTTCCGCGGGCAACTGGGACCGGTCAACAGCCTCGGTGATGACCGAGTTGATGTCCACGGCCAGGCCCTGCTGCGCAACGTTCGCACCCTGGAGGCGGGAAAGTTCAATGATGTCCTGCACCAACGCGGCAAGCCGCGCGGATTCCTTGTGCATGCGCTTGGCGAACCGGCGGACGGCTTCTTCGTCGTCCGGCGATGACTCCAAGGCCTCGGCCAGGAGCGAGATGGCGCCCACTGGGGTCTTGAGTTCGTGGGACACGTTGGCCACAAAGTCGTTGCGGATCTCTTCGGTGCGCGTGATCTCAGTGCGGTCATCGGCCAGCAACACGATGTATTCCCACCCAAGCATTGCCGCACGCACCTGAACCACGATTGTGCCCTTGCCCAGGGGGCCACGCGGAAGCTCGTACTGTTCCTCCAGGATCACGCCGTCCCTGCGGACCTTGGCTGTCATGTCCAGGAGCTGCTTGTGCACCACTGTGTGGCCCCGGACCAGGCCATACGCGTAGGCGGCGGGACTGGCGCGCACCACGCCGTCAATCGCGTCCACCACCACAAAGGCGCGCCCGACGACCGCAAGGACTTCCGCGGCGCCTTCCGGCAGCAGGGGTTCGGTGACGTCCAGGTCCACGATGCTGCGCTGGCGTTCACTGATCCTGAAAGCGAGCATGCCGAAGACGCCCAGCGACAGGCCAACCAGGCCTGCGACGACACCTATGAGCAATGGATCCACGTGTCCAGCTTATGCTGTGGAATCAGGGCAAAGCATTGATCGGGCGCCAAACGCGGACGGTTCAACTAACGTTCACCTAATGGTGCCGAACCGTTCACTGGTTCCTGACACAGTTGCTTGTTGGACTGCCAATGGTTTTGAAATCCGACCCCCGTCAGGGGAACAGGATTTCCAAGGAAAGGACGCCTTAGTGCGCAAGGTTTTTCAGGAGGAACTCACCCAGGTAGGTGACGACCTCATCGAGATCTCCAAGCTGGTTCACGAAGCAATCACGAAGGCCACTACTTCCTTCGAAGGCGCCGACGTGGATCTGGCCCAGGACGTCATCGCGGCAGATGCCCGCATCGACTTCCTGCAGAACAGCCTCGACGAGCGCGCCATCGACATCCTGGCGCTGCAGGGCCCGGTCGCGAGCGACCTCCGCATGATCGTGGGATCTCTGCGCATGAGCGCGTCCCTCGAACGCATGGGTGACCTGGCACGCCACGTGGCGCAGCTGGCACGCCTCCGCTACCCCTCCACCGTCATACCGTCGCCCCTGACCGCTACGTTCAAGGCCATGGCGCAGCACGATATCGAGATCACCGCCAAGGTCATTGAACTGCTGGAAACCCGGAACCTCGAGGTAGCCCGCGACATCCTCAAGATCAACATCGCCGTGGACGACCTCCACCTCAGCGTCTTCAAGGCCATCGCCTCCCCCGACTGGAGCGAGAGCCCCTCCACCACCGTGGACGTCGCTTTGGCCAGCCGCTACTTCGAGCGCTTCGCCGACCACGGCGTCTCCGTAGCCCGCAAGGTCACCTACCTGGTGACCGGCGAATGGCAGCCCGAAGGCTTCTAGCCCCAAGGCATTAACGACGACGGCGGGGGGGGGCCCAAGGTGGTCGGCCGCCCGGGGGGGGGTTATTTTTTTGGGGGGTTGGGGTACCCCCGGGGGC